>NZ_CP132986.1 GCF_003286595.3 Aerococcus mictus
TTGAAAGCAATATCAAAAAAATGTAGGCGAATATTTTTGAAGAACTATTTCAACAAGAATAAAAAAATTGTCGATGTTTTTTTGCCGGTCTTACAAAAAATATTTACAAGATTGGAAAAAAATCTTGATAGAAAAACTTATCGTGAAGAATTTTTTCAAGGAAAAGAAGACGAGAAATTTTTTTCTCATGAATTAGATATGAATCAATATTTTGAACAAATTAAATATGTTTATCGAAATAATTTGAAATAATAAATTTGAGAAAGAAAATAAGGAACGGGTAAAATGAAATCTTGTTAGGGAAATCCCTGAACCCAAGTCGAAAAATAATGAGTTTAAATAAAATTTTCAGAACTCATTTGCCGTTATTATTAAGTCATAAATCATGTAGTTGTGGAATAAAGAAAAGATTGAAATTTGTAAAAAATTGACTAAATATGCTTTAAAAAACTGTACTACTTTTTAAAGCATATTGTCCTACAAATAAAAATTTAGCTATTAAAACATTGTTATATCAGCATTTTGAAGTTGCCAAAAGTAGGACAAAATTTTGAAATTGCTATCACTTGTCATACTTCTGAAATCGACAAAAATATAAGGAAATTGCCTAAAATTTACTGAATAATCTGTATGTATTTAATACAGAAAACGTATCTGTTTAGTACTTAATTTGTATGTAATAAGCGCGTATAAATTTATGTATAGTATTGTTATATCAAGCTTTCTGTGTATGTATAAAGACTGTATATTTTTGAAAAATCGCTATCACTTGTCTGTATAAATTATGTAAAAAAGAATCCCTTTGGCTCAGCCAAAGTAAGCAAAATCTAGGTGCTTTAGTACCAGCTTTTGCTATCAAGGATTCCTTATGCTCTTTCAATATTTCAAGCAACTTCCTAACTAAATTTCTTTTTCGCTATGAAATTTATAACAATATTGACTTAGTAAAAAAGATTTTCTAATAAAAAAGCACGGAAATTTTCCGTACTTCTGTAAAGTATTCCTATATTTCGAACTTAGTTTCGCTATAGGAGAAAAAAACCGATGAATGAGAGCACCAGTGACTCTATGTAGAAAAAAGATTTTTATAAGACACTAAAACCATTGTAGCATATTTTATCTTGAATTATCATGTTATACTAATCAAGTCGTCTCTGACGCAAATTTATTTGCGAAAGGGGTGATTCACATGATCTACTTCTTTGAGCTCTTACTTGCCGTTACGGCAAATGTAATAAGCTACTACATTTGCAAATGGCTAGACGGCGAGGACAAATAGACGACTAGCCTTGAGCGTTGGTCACGCAAAAAAAGCCCCACGTTGGTTCAGAACGTGGGGCTTTTTGGTGATCACATGATCTACCTCTTTGTAGTTTTAGTATACCATAATTCAGTTATTTATTGCATGGTTTGGATTAGAAAAGCACGCAAAAAACGCCACGTTGGTTCAGAACGTGGCGTTTTGGTGTTCTCTTAAAAAATATTATAACACAACCCCAATTTAGTTATTACCTTGAAAAAAAGCACGGAGAAATTCCGTGCCTATATCCTCATACGGTCTCTATGTCTTTGTTGGCATGAGGAAGAGAGATTGGGCTGATCGGTAGGGAGTGCCCAATCAATCTAAGAGAAAGTAGTAAAAAACTACTAACTCTAATTATAAGCAAATGGTTACCAGAAATGGAAGATTTTTTGAAAACACAAATAAATTTTAGCGAAAAAATTATTCTAATTGAGTAAGGACTCAGTTTTAGCTATAAAACAAAACAACGTCGAGAAAAGACGTTGTTTTGTAGGATTGTTTATGTTAAGTAAAAACATTATACCCCGTTGCAGATTCAAAAACAAATCTTTAGAGTTTGGATGAGTCGGGAGTACAGTCAATATATATATTTAAATCTTGTTAGAGAAATTCTCTAACACATGGTCAAATGAACTTATTTTTTATTCATAAAGACTTTTCGCTGTCAAAAATTTAAAAGAAATAAGGATCAAAGAATTTTCTGTCTTAAAAATAATTTTTAGCAAAGTATTTCAAGAAGACCAAAATTTTTATCTAAAAGAAAGTTTCGGAATATATAAAAGCGTTAAAAGAAAAATAAAGGCATGGAAAATTTCTAAAGACGCAACAATAAAAATCGTTACATGAAGTTCAACAAGAGATGAATCAAATAAAAAAGAAAATGAAGAATTAAAAATACGACAAAAGAAATTGCAGATCTCTTAGGAATTAATCGAGAAAAATATCTTGCCTAAACTAAAAAAGACTGGTAATAAAAAATAAAAAAATTAAAAGGTAAAGAAGAAAAACGGAAGTAAAAAATAAAATAATTTCTCTAGAACTGACACGCAATATTTTTTGAAAATGAGTATTATCAAAATATTATTTTAGATTTCGCCTTTTATAATTTAGAAGACTATCGAGAAAGTGAAAAATAAATAGAGAAACTCTATGAAAAAATAATCTACGTTTTATAAAGAGCTTATGGAGTTAGAAAATCAAGTAAGAGATTTTGCTGAAGGAAATTATTATTATGATTAGAAAGTTTAGTAAAAGGAATACAAGCGATTAAAATGCATATAATTATGGTTTTGGAAGCCACTTGTATATATCTATATATACAAGAATAAAAGCGCTTAAATCGCAAAAATACCACGATATAAGTCATTTTAAGAGCGCTTACTAAGAAAATCTTTATAATATAATAAGTGTGCGGAGTGTAAGAAGTTCGTTTAATATAGCAAACGCCTCTTTCCGGGATAGTAGCCACGTTAGGCAGTAGAACACGAAAAGGGAGAAAATTATGGTATACTCTTTGTAGTAATTTTTAATTACTTTCTCTAAAGACTGAGTCTTCCCGACAATGAGACTAGTCTCTCCTTTTTATCTCAAAGGGGAGGAAAAGCACGGAAATTTTCCGTGCTTTTCTGTTTCGGAACATAATAAAAAAAGAACTTTGTTATAGTAATTTTGAAGAGAGCTATTCGTGAGAAAACTAAAGTCCTATGTTGGTTTCAAACGTGGACTTTTTTACATTTAGCTAACCTTCTTGGAAACTAGGTACACATATTTTATCGAATTAGTTTATTTTTTTCGTAAAACGTCGATCTACCTTTATATTTCCCGATTTGAGAAAGATAATTTAAAATGTCACCATTCCACTTTTTTCTTTTAATAGTGAATAATCAAAATTTCTCATCCCATAACCTCTCCTTTATCCCTTAATTATGTAATTTTTAGGCGATAAATCAATTGTTGTACGATTATTAACTTGTTGTAAGAACAAGTTAATATAATAATAGTATGAGGGATAATAAGTTTGTCTAACCAATTCGTTCCAAAATATCGTAACAGGTTGAGGCTAGCAATTTGTTATAATAAATGAATAGAAGAGCTCTTATATGGGCAACGCAAAAAGGAATGGATGATTAGTCCATTCCTTTTTATCCAAAAAGAAGAATAATAAAAAGCACGGGAGAGCTATATTTTAACTTTTGCGCCGAATGTTAAAGTCCTTGCTTTGGAGTATCAGCGCATAAGAGGCAACTATAGCTTTCCCGCGTTTCTATATAGGATATATATTTGTCCCGCTAATAAGGGAGAAAGCTGGTGTATAGAACACCAGCAGAATGGAGCTAAAATAGTATTTTTATAAAATACTAAGTTAATTATACTATAACATAGTTTATTTAGTTATCGTATATAGTAAAACTTCCCGTACGCTAAGAAACATCTATATTTTGATTTTCGATGCTCAAATAATTTTGTAGAAGTTTACTTCCAGAAAAAAACACCCCTTAATTATAAGGGATGTTTTGAGGAAGATTTTATGAAAGGTTAAAAAATGATAATGATGTCTGCTGTAATATCAAATTATTTATCCCCATTACAGGCGGAATGCCTGTGACACCTATATTTCATAAAAGGAGTTTTAACCATTCAAATCTTATCAAGCTAATGCTTGCTATAAACCTCATAATGTCATCCTAGCAAATATATCTATTAAAATCTATAAATTATGAATAATATTAGAGAAATAAAAAAATTATTCATCTAAGATATTTTACTAATAAGAAAATTCTAAAAAATATAGGTGAGCGGACTTCATATAATTTATTGTTTAGTGTCTAGAGTATTTCATAAATAAAAAAGCACGGAAACTCCGCGCTCTTATCTCCATACAGAGTAAAAAAGTCCTTGTATAGTATGAGGAGTAATGACTGGGCTGGTCGGTAGGTAAGACCCAGTCTAAAAGAAAGTAGTATTATATAAATACTACATGTAGGGTAGCATAAACAAATTCTATAAGAAAGCGTTTTTTTTTTTTTTAAAATATACAATTTTAGCAAAAGCAATTAGCTAAATATATTATAAAAAATAAGAAATATAATAGTATCTGTGATAGACTATGCGTATAGCTTTGAGTGTGGTTCCTCTTTACTCGACCAACGCTCAAAGCTAGTCGTCCTGTTATAGAGACAGGCGAGTGAGAATTAAAAAGCCTACGCCTTAAATTATGGTGACCCCAATAAGTTGGACTTTATATATAGTGAGTTGGCCTTTGGCCAGCTCTTTTTTGTTGCTTACAGTTCTTGCTTATTTCTTGCCGACACATTTACTCAGAAATTTAAACTTGTCAATCGATAACTTCCTTTTTTCGCAATATAGTCTCCTACTAAATTCAGTTTAAATTCTAATGAATATTTAGACATAAAAATAACCCCCAAAAGTTGAATTCTTAGTCCAACTTTTGGGGGTCACTACAAATAGCGTGGGCTTTTTAGCTATCATGTTAGCTTGCTTTCATGTACACCTTTTACACAACTTACTCTTACAAACTAAGTAAGCGCGAAAGCTTTGTCTTTTCCTTGCTACTTAGTTTATCAGTATAAGGTCGAGGAGATGGACAAAGGAATTCCCTTTTCCTCTAAAGAACTCCCTGTACAAAAAAGAAAGTATTATTATAAAGGTACAAAAAAATAATAACATAAATTAAATTTGTAATAAACCTTTTTTAAGTCATAAATTATAATAGGTAATCGAGTGTTTAAATAATGTAAAATAACTGTATTGATAATATACGTCCCATATACCTATTTTACTCTTAAGAAACTTAAGAAAAGTATACCTTAGTAAACAGTGTTCAAATAATGTATAATAACTTCATTGATAATATACGTCCCATATACCTATTTTACTCTTAAGAAACTTAAGAAAAGTATACCTTAGTAAACAGTGTTCAAATAATGTATAATAACTTCATTGATAATATACGTCCCATATAGTCTATTCTTCCCCTTCTTTGCTTAAGAAGAGTATGGTTGTAGTGAGTGCCATAAATTAGCGTTATTATCTTATGAAGTATCAGTTATAGAAAATATTTAGTTAGTGTTATTTAAAATAAATGAGGTGAGAGTGGTGTCATATATTGAGAATCCAGGAAGCAATTATGATGAACTTATTTGGTATTTAACGACTAATTATGATGAGGTGGAGGGGGAGGATTTTTATCGATATATTTTTCCTAATAATCAAAAAACTGGAGAATATAATACTGATAAGAATCATTGGAAAGCAAATGCTGTTTATTTGTATCACGATGAAGATAATTCTGAAAAAACTTATCGAAGAAGAATTATGTTAGATGATACTTGGGAAGAAGATTTTGAAAATTATATTTATGATAATCATCATACTTTGTGTAGTGGCTTGTCTTATCGTGGAAAAGCTAATACTTTATTGAATGCTAGAGAGCTAAATGCAATTATTATTGATTTAGATAGTGTTAGTTTAAATGAATTAAAAAATCTAATTGACAGTTTTGATAATACTCCAGGCTATTTTGGAGCTATTCCTCGTCCAACTTTTCTTGTAACTAGTGGTACCGGGATACATATTTACTATGTACTTGATCAACCAGTCGATCTATTTCCTTATTTGAAACAGCAATTTAAGGAGTTGAAGTATGGTTTAACTTATAAAGCTTGGAATCCAACGATTACTTCAAAAGATGAGGTAGTTCAATATCAATCAATTGCTCAAGGCTTTCGAATGGTTGGATCAATTAATCCGAAGTATGGTGAAAATTTACATGTAAGAGCTTTTCAAGTAGGCGATAGGGTGTCTGTTGATTATTTAAATTCTTATGTAAAGGAAGAGCAAAGAGTTGATTTGGATAAGCTTTTTACACCAAGTAAAATGACTTTAGAAGAAGCACGATTACAATATCCGGATTGGTTTGAACGGAGGATTTTAAAAGGAGAAAATTTGCCAAAACGTTGGCAAATCAATCGAGCTGTTTATGATTGGTGGAAGAAACAATCTTTAGATATTGTGGGTGGACATCGATACTGGTATTTATATTTATTAGGAGTTTATGCGGTAAAATGTGGTATTAGTAAAGAAGAATTTTCGGAAGATTGTTGGGGAAAATATCCTGAATTAAAGCGAAAGCCTAATGGAACAGATATTTTTAAACCAGAAGATGTTGAAAGTGCAATCGAATCTTATGATCCATGTAATTTTATGTATTCAATTATTGAAATTGAACGTAAAAGTGGTTTACGAATTGAACGTAATCGTAGAAATTATCGAAAACAGAAAGAACATATTAAATTTATGAATGCTGTTCGAGATAATGTTTCTTATCCTGAAGGTGGATGGCAAAATAAGCAAGGAGCACCAACAAAGGAAAAAGAAGTTCGCGTTTTTATTAAAGAAGCTTCAAAAAAAAATAGTGTGAGTGAAATTGCTAAAGATTTAGGAGTGACTCGAGCCACTGTTTATAAGTATATAAATTCGGAAGAAGTAAAAAATGATCGAGGGTCGAATAAAGAAGATTTGGTGATTAGTTATATTAAAAAATATCCTAAAAAAAATGTAAGCGAAATTGCTAAACAATTAGGTATAAGTCGTACTACGGTATATAAATATAAAAAGAAATATGGTTTATAGAACAACTTTATAGGTATACTTAAGTATACCTATTGTTTTTAATATATGACTGATATACTGATATACTAAGGTTATTAGTATATTATTTTGTAAAATAGGTATACCTAAGTCTACTTGTTGTTCAAATATATTTTTTATATATTAAGGCCTTAGAATAAAAGAAGTAAACTAAGTCTACCTAAGTCTATCTAAATCTACATATACATAAATCTCTGATTTGTTTATATGCTAAAATATTTAGATTTACCAGGAGGAAGTATGTCAGGTAAAGTAGTTAGCTTTAAAATCAACGAAGAAAAGTATGCGATATTAAAAAAGGAAGCTGACGAAAAGGGGTTGTCGGTTGGCCAATATGTACGTCAAAAAATATTGGAAGAAGAAAAAGACGATGATGAAAGAGAATTTACGAACTTAGAGTTTAATTTAAAAAATGAGGAGATAACTCAAAAACTTATACAAGCTAAAGATGAGCAAATTTCTAGTTTAAATAAACAAGTCGATACTTTACAGGATCAGTTGAGTTCAGCTATGAAATCAGTGACTAAATTAGCGGATCAGCAACAACAGCTGACGTTAAGTTTACAAGAATCACTTTTTAAGATTGAGAAAGAGCCATTAAAGGATGATTATATGGCTGAAACTTCTGAAAATGCCTCAGAAAGCTCCTCAGTAAAGACTGAAAATGAAACTAAGAGCTTTTGGAGTCGTTTTTGGAGAAAATAATTTCGTGTAATTAAAGCTAGAAGGAGTTCTGTAGATATCTTGAAGTGTATTAACAAAGAGAAAAAGAATTTGGGCTAGAAGTAACTGACT